>JBQQPY010000001.1:0-35920 GCA_052258065.1 Sodalis sp. (in: enterobacteria)
TTAAGGAAGACGCTTTCTCCCCCTGGATAATCTGTTGGCGGTTATAGGTAAATGTTTGAACTTCGCCGTATCTGAATCTGATCTGGATCGCTGTTTACGCAGGCATAGATGCGGGCGTTTTCCCTGATATGCAGGAGAAAACACAAAAGCCAGCACACCAAGCCTTTTCTATAAATGCAAAATGAAACCTCACTACGTTATCTTTTTATGCGAATTAATCGAGCGACTCTGTAGGTTCTATCCGCCTCTACAGGGCCAAGACCGCGGCTAATACACGACATTTCTTTCGTAATTTTAGTAGTGCATGTCCCACGGCTATCAATAGGCTACGTATACACAATGGCAAAGAATTTATAAGTCGTCAAACATACATTAGACCGCTCATGTGTAAAGCTTAATGAATATAGAAAATAATCTTAACCTATCGGCGCACTTACAAACGAATCGTATGGTCGAGCAATTTAATAGGCGCATAGAAGATATGCTGCAAAGACACAATTTCTATTCTGGTGAAGAATTCGAAATTACATTGCACCGATATGTCTGGATCTACAAGCAGGAATTGCCTCAATCAGTATTGAGGTAGTAAAATTCCATCACAGTCTATGCAATATTAGACCTTAAATTATTTAAAAAATAATACTATTTTCCGGATGTGACACTCTCAGAATCCTTATACATTAGGGATGAGCATCACTCGATGATGACAGGCTATCGGCAACTTTCAATACTTTCATATTCTTTCCTTGATAAAATACATTGTCGTTATTTCTTTAATTTCACCGCCAGCGCCTTGCGGGCGCCACGGCATTTAAAGAGTTAATGATAAATAGTGTTTTTGCTAGTTAGCGGCGGGTGGCCGCTTTCATTTCATGCACAAATTTCGCTAGTTTCCCCATCATCAATATAGGATTATCTACATGGTTTTCGATAATCTTCACGATGGCTGAGCCGGAGATAGCACCGGCCGTCCCGGCCTGTAACGCGGCGCGCACCTGGTTAGGTTCGGAGATCCCAAATCCCTGAAGCGTTGGTGCCGCGTGATACTCCTTAAGGGTATTGACTAAATGCCTCAGCGGCAGATTAGCCCGTTTTTCGCTTCCGGTGACGCCGGTGCGCGAGAGTAGATAGGTATATCCCCGGCCATACGAGGCGATTTCGCGCAGCAGGTCATCGTCGGCGTTAGGTGGGCAGATGAAAATGGGAGCTACACCATGGCGCAACGCAGCTTGGCGAAACGGCAAGCTCTCTTGCAGCGGCACATCCGCCACAAGCACCGAGTCGACGCCGGCGCAACGGGCGTAGAAAGCGTCGATGCCTTCGTTGTATACCAAATTGGCATACATCAGCAGGCCAATAGGTATCGCGGGGTATTTTGAGCGAATTGATGCCAGCATCTTAAAACAGTGTGCCATCGTGACGCCAGAGGCAAACGCACGCAGGTTAGCGCTTTGAACGGTAGGACCGTCTGCCAGCGGATCAGAGAACGGGATTCCCAATTCCAGCGCGTCGGCGCCAGCATCGATGAGCGTATCAATGATTTGCAGCGAGAGCACTGGGTTGGGATCGCCAAGCGTCACAAAGGGCACAAAAGCACCTTCGTTTTGGGACTCTAACCGGCTGAATAATTGCTGATAGCGTTCCATATTAGATTTCTCCTCGCGTCGATAAAATATCATGAACGGTAAAAACATCTTTATCGCCGCGACCAGACAGGTTGACCACCAGGATCTGCTTCTTCTCCGGCTCTGCTTTAATCATTTTCAGCGCATGGGCCAGCGCATGGGACGATTCCAGCGCAGGAATAATACCCTCATGGCGTGAGAGGTGCCGGAAGGCGTCTAAAGCTTTTTCGTCGGTAATCGAAACGTATTCAGCTCGACCGATGCTATTAAGGTAAGCATGCTGAGGACCCACCGAAGGAAAATCTAAGCCGGCGGAGATCGAATAGGACTCTTCAATCTGTCCTTCTGCGGACTGCATCATCGGCGACTTCATGCCGAAATAGATACCGGTACGGCCGTGTTTAAGCGATGCACCATGCTGACCAGTTTCAATACCCCGCCCCCCGGCTCTACGCCTATTAGTCGTACAGCGAGTTCATCGATAAAATCCGCAAATATGCCGATGGCGTTAGAGCCGCCGCCGACGCAGGCAATTACTGCATCTGGCAGGCATTGCTCATGCTGTTGCATCTGCGCGCGCGTCTCCTCGCCTATAATACGCTGAAATTCGCGCACAATGGTAGGGAACGGATGCGGACCGGCGGCGGTACCGAGCATATAGTGGGCACGTTCATAGCTGGCAGACCAGTCACGCAAAGCTTCATTGCAAGCGTCTTTCAAGGTGGCAGAGCCGCTGTGCACCGGAATGACTTCGGCGCCCATTAGCCGCATACGAAAGACATTAGGCGACTGGCGTTCGATATCTTTAGCTCCCATATAAATACGGCATTTTAGCCCAAGCAGCGCGGAAGACAAGGCAGAGGCCACGCCGTGTTGGCCGGCGCCAGTTTCGGCGATGATTTCGGTTTTGCCCATCCGTTTAGCCAGCATCGCCTGCCCCAGGACCTGATTAGTTTTATGGGCACCACCGTGCAACAGATCTTCGCGTTTCAGATAGATTTTGGCTCGAGTGCCGGCGGTCAAGTTGCGGCACAGCGTCAGCGGCGTCGGCCGGCCAGCGAAGTGGGTGAGCAAACTAGTGAATTCGGCTTGGAACGCCGGATCGCT
Organism: Sodalis sp. (in: enterobacteria); assembly: GCA_052258065.1. Lineage (GTDB taxonomy): Bacteria > Pseudomonadota > Gammaproteobacteria > Enterobacterales > Enterobacteriaceae > JBQQPY01. The sequence continues at coordinate 2,733 of JBQQPY010000001.1, forward strand.
CTGGGCGCTAACGAATGCATCTTCCAGCTGAACAAGTGCAGGCATTAGGATTTGCGGCACGTACATGCCGCCAAATTCACCAAAATAGGGATTAAGTCGTGTCATGCTTTTTGTCTCTCACGGTGTGAGGCTAATGGTTAATAGGCGCGCAGCGTCTGAAATACCGTAGCCAATTTATGATGATCTTTAATACCCGGCGCGCTTTCCACGCCAGAGTTGAAATCTAGTCCGGCGCAGCCAAGATGAGCTGCAGCTATACAATTATCGGCCGTCAGACCGCCAGCCAACATTACGTTATCCAACGTCGCTCCGTTTAACAACGACCAGTCAAATGGTTTACCGCTACCGCCGCCACTATCGAGCACATAGCGATCCACCCTGGCCATATCGCGCGTTGGCAGGGCTTCACGTATATCCAGCGCTTTCCAGATACGGCAATCAGTCAGCAAGACCTGACGCAGCGCGTCAATGTAGGCCTGATCTTCGCCGCCGTGCAGCTGCACGGCTGCCAGCGATAGCGCGCGCGCCTTCGCAGCCACCTCGCTCACCGGCGCATCGCGAAACACCCCGACATAGCGCAGCTGAGCGCCCGCCATGACGGCGCGGGCAGTATCTTCCTCTATATACCGCGGGGATCCGGGGATAAAAATCAATCCGCCGTAGAGCGCGCCCGCCTCCAGCGCAGCATGGGCATCAGCGGCGCGGGTCAGACCGCAGACTTTATTTTCCCCGAGCAGTACCCGGCGCACCGCCATTATTAAGTCGGGTTCGTCCATCAGTGCACTACCGATTAGGAACCCATTGACGTAGTGGCTGAGCTGGCGCACCTGGCGATAATGATTAATGCCGGACTCACTGATGACGGTTACACCCACGGGCAGACACGGACCTAAGGTTTGCGTCCGTTTCAAATCAATAGATAGATCGCGCAAATCGCGGTTATTGATTCCCACTACTTTTGCTTCCAGGGTAATCGCGCGCTGCCGCTCTTCTTCACTGATAACTTCGGTCAACACGCCCATATTCAGGCTGTGAGCGATTGCCGCCAGTTCGCGGTAGGTGTCGTCCTTAAGGACCGACAACATAAGTAAAATTGCATCTGCCTGATGCAGCCGTGCTAGGTAAATCTGCCACGGATCAATGATGAAATCTTTACATAATACCGGCTGACTCACCGTGGCGCTTACCTGTCGCAGAAAATCAAAATTGCCTTGAAAATATTGCTCGTCTGTCAGTACTGAAATGGCGGACGCGTAATGCCGATAAACGCCCGCTATGGCGACTGGATCGAAATCGGCACGGATAAGACCCTTGGAAGGCGACGCTTTTTTGCATTCAAGTATAAAGACCGTGCGGGTACCGGACAGAGCATCATAAAAACAGCGTGAACTCGGCTGCACTTGATGGCGGAAGCTCTTTAGAGGCTGCAATCGTTTACGCTCTGCTAGCCATTTATATTTATCTGCGACGATTTTCGCAAGTACAGTATCCTGCATTTTTTCTTATCCTCTTGCTGCGAGAGCCATCACGCGCTCATAGACGGCGCCACTTCGGATTTTCTCTAGCGCCTGATGAGTATTGTCATAGAGATCTTCATGCCCAAACATTTTGAGCAGAAGGGCGACGTTAGCGGCAACTACGGCTTCATGCACGTGGTCGCCTTTACCTTGTAGCAGACGAGCTAAAATACTACGGTTTTCTTCCGGCGTTCCTCCGCGTAGCGCCTCTGCCGGCTGAGTCGTCAGGCCAAAATCCGCCGCACTCAGGGTGTAACTTTCAATCGTACCTTCACGCAGCTCCGCCACGTAGGTCGGGGCGTGCAGCGCCACCTCGTCCATGCCGCTACCGTGGACCACCGCGGCGCGCTGGTAGCCCAGCACGCGCAGCGCCTCGGCGATGGGCAATACCAATTCCGAGCTGTAGACGCCAATCAGCGCTAGCGGAGGCCGGGCGGGGTTTATCAGCGGACCTAGCACATTGAACAGGGTACGGGTTTTTAAAAGCTGACGTACCGGCATAATGTAGCGGAAGCCGGAATGATACTGCGGCGCGAACAAAAAACACATGCCCAGTTCATCTAACGCTTGGCGCGAAAGCGCTGCCGACATGTCGAGTCGGATGCCGAACGCGGCAAGCAGGTCCGAAGAACCCGATCGACTAGATACACTACGGTTGCCGTGCTTAGCTACCCGGGCGCCGCAGCTGGCGGCGACGATAGCGCTGGCGGTAGAAATATTGATACTATTGCTGCCGTCGCCGCCAGTACCGACGATATCGGCAAACGGATAATAGGGACGCGGAAACGGGTTGGCGTCGGCCAGCAGCGCATCGGCAGCACCGGCGATTTCCTCGGGGAATTCGCCGCGTACTTTCATGCTAATAAGGGCGGCAGCGAGCTGTTCCGGCGCTAACTGCCCTTGAATAATGGCCCCGAACAGCTGCTGGCTTTGTTTGCGGCTGATTCGTCCGCCCTGGTAAAGATGTTCCAATATCGCTTGCATAAAGAGATCCTCGTGGGTTACGCGAGCGCCTAAGCGAGCGTTTGATTTAACAAATGTGCGCCTTAGGTAATTAACATGGATTCAGGGTAGAATTGGAAGCTGCAAATACGATCGGCATTATTGCGCACTGCCATCACCATGTCGTTATCGTGGGAGTTCACCGTCAGCGAACGCGACACTTGAGTGCCGAGCAGCGAATGATAGAGTACCACTCGCAGCGGATTCTGCAGACTGGTAAACATGCTCTTATTATTGGGGCAGATAGGCAAGACTTTACCGTGCAAAATTTTGCCTGCATAACCGATCTAGCCGCCGTAGGCTTTTGCATAAACGGAACAGATGAAAATACAAATGCTGAGCCCGGCAACGGCGGTGAAACAACCTATTGCGCGGCCGTAACTATTGCGTAGCTTACCTTCCGCTTGAGTGATAAACTGCAAGCGCCCGGACCTTCCGTGCTCCGCTCAGGGCGCCTATGTTAACGCAGGCGTAGTCGGGAACGTATTTCAGCGAGCTTTCCGTCGAAGCGCCAAGCAGAATGAACTCATTATCCTGAATAAAACATATATACGGATAGGGATTACTTTTCTTGAACCTATGGCAGTAGGCAGCGAGCCCTAAAAGACAGGGAAGAAAAAGCACCGCGCTCTCACCACCTGAAAAACGTTCCCTGCACGAATCGCCAGCTGCATGCGGCGCACAATTTCCCTGTACTCCTCGCTACTCTGGCTGCAGGTCCGCGTTATGGTCTTGATAACCTGATTCAGAATACCTGCTGGCGTTTCAGTAAGCTGATACTGTAGTTGCTCGAATCAGTGCGGTAACCGCTTTTTCTGCCGTATTCGCGCGAAGCAAGCTGTACTGCAGTTCGCAGGTCTGCTGCTCCTGCTCGAGGATAAGCAGCGTTTCGGCGAGATAAACACAGTAATCGGAACATCGCTGTCCTTAACGCAACGGCAACAGGAATTTAAAGCCCGCGACTAGATTATAGGCGACTAGGGCGCCGATAAACGTCGCTTTCTGTGCCTCCAGCGGCCGGCTAACTAGCGTCAGCAGCAAGCGCAAACAGTCGAAAATATATAACGAACGTAGCCAAACGCCCTTATCTAGGGGCTGTTCGGTCTCTGGAAAGGTCAACTCGCGCCTGTAGAGATGCGTTATAAACATGACCTGCTGCGGGAAAGCCGCGTCCAGAAGCAGAAACAGTTTGGCACCGTTCGGGCTAAGCGCCTGCAACGTGATAGTCTGACCGAGAACATTGATAAGCAACGCGCTACTGACAGGCATCATACTATTGACAACTATCACACTTTCGAGATCATACTTTTTATCAATCTTGGCTAATTCTAGCAGCAGTGTCACGGAAGGTGCCCTACATAACTGGCTCAATATCGCTGTAGAATCGTGACGGTAAGCGGCCTGCACGTGCAGCAATTCTATCTGGTACTGGGCTGGTTAGCATTTGTATTATCTGATTTCCTAATGATCGCTATAGAGCGGGGATGGGGCAGGATTACTGCCGCTTTCCTTTCATGGCAGCGTACTTACGATTCTGCATACGGCGCTTCGTGCGGACACTGGAACTGCCGTTGCTTCTCTAGCAGTAATATCAAGCCTAGTCTTTTAAATACCGATCTCTTTATTATTCGATTCGCGTGACTAGCTCCCGAGTTCTATTAGGCTGCTCGCCGTTTCCTGGCCGAGAACCACGCATGCTCTTCAGGCAATCCAGCTTGCATTAGCATTCTGGCTTACTAATATCTCTGCTTTCATTGCGGCTAACAAGAGGCCAGCTCTCGTCTTACCCAGCCATCTATCTATTCCAGCACTCTTTTGATTTGGCTGTGCGTAAAGTAGCTAATCTAGCCCCAGTAGCATCGTGTTAAATTTATTGATAGCAGCCTGCACTGATTTTATCCTTTAGCTTACTCACGCTGCTTGAGGCAATTTTTAGTCGTGTCTGCTTGTGCTATCTCACACTGCACTCGAGAAACTCATGTTCCTACAGATGTGCTACTGAAATCTTCTGCTTATTTATTTTCAGTTGTAATTCTCTATCAAGAATCTTACTGATTGACCCGAGTAGATATTCGCCTACCTTGTGGTCGCTTACATAGATATTGCAGTCAGCAGCATAACGACAGAAGCAAGATCCCCACCCAATGCTCTAGTTTTTTTATCCAGTTTATCCCGCAGGGTATTCGACAGTGGCCGGCGACAAGCAAGCCCGCCTTACGGCATCTGCTTCACTCGCAGCTCTATTTTTTCCTTTACTATTTCTGTCTCAAGATAGCGGCGCATCAACTTTAGTAACGGCTGATTCTTAATATTTCTGGCTAGACGAGATATAAAAATATCATCAGCCACCCGGCTAAAGAAATATCCTAGATCCATATATACCACCCAGAGTTTCCCGCTTTGCATGGAAATCTGCGCCTATTGCACCGCTTGCTATGCATTGCAATTTGGCTTAAATCTATAGCTAGAAGCTGAGAAGCTTGGCTCTACGATAGGCCTGAGTTTCTGCGCTATCTTCTGTTAGATGAAATTGCCTACTACTGTAGGCACACCTAAGGTTTTCACGCTACCGTCTAGTTTCGAGATATCTATTCGATCTATCCCCTGCAGCTAGTAATCGCCTGTTATCAATGCCTGTCGGACACTTGCCTAACGTTGCTTCAGCCAAAGTTTCAATACTGTTATGTTTAAGTTATTTACTGCTGCTACACTTTTGTTTTTCACCACTCTCCGATGGATCATCATCAGGTTTTCTCTGGTTATCACCGCCTAGATAGTCAATAACATTTCAGATTTCATCTAGGCTATATTAACGGATACTGTCTGTCGCCCCGCCACCGGCTGCAGTTGCCTGCACTTTTGCCTCATTAATTTTTATCGAGCATCAGTTTCTTAATCACGGTTAATCATGTTTACTATCACGAAATCTTACAATATCAGTAGCAATGTGGCAGAATAACAGACCTTTTTACGGTAATGCATGCAACCTTCTTCCTTATACTTATACCTGTCTGTGGTACGTTACAGCCTTTTGTGTAAGTATTGGGCTTTAACAGTAGCGGCCGTCTCACCCCGCTGCGCCGCCTAAACTGACTCCTATTAGTCAAGTCAGCATTTTGCTGTCGGCTTCCCTCAGCTTCCTCTCGAGGTAGCACTTTCCCTTTCAGCCAGCACTTTTTTCACCGTCTATACAGAAGACTTGCATTTCTTAGTCATCCTTTGACTACTACAGTCAACGGACAGCGCTCATCAAGAAGCAACTTGCTTTGCCCGGCTTACTATTAAAAAGCCCGCTGATGCAGCGGGCTAATTAGGATTTACTCTGTATAATGACATCGATGCATGAAATAGAAAGTTAATACTAGTAAATTACTACTTTTATAGTAGTCATTATCTTAGCGTTTGAAAAATTTATATTTAACTGGCTATTAGTAAACTGGTTTAGAGATAAAAAGTCAACCTTGATAGTTGCACCAACGAAAATAAATCCACTACTTCGATTCAGTCCGGTTTACACCTATAATAGAAGGCAATGAAAACCACGAGAAAACTCCCTTGATAGTAGAACCGATAACAACATCCCGGCCAGTGATTTATGACCTGCATAGCCATACGACCGCCTCTGACGGCCTACTTACGCCGCGGGAACTGGTAGTGCGCGCTCAGGCCATGGGCGTCACGATGCTGGCTATAACAGATCATGACACTGTCGATGGCCTTATGCCCGCTCAGAAGGAGATTGTAGCGCTGCGCCTGCCGCTCAATTTGGTTGCGGGTGTGGAAATCTCTACTCTTTGGCAACATCATGAGATCCATATTGTTGGATTGGGCATTGCCCCTTCTCACCCCGCGCTAACGACGCTTCTGGCATCACAGCGCGCACATCGATTGGCGCGTGCGTATGCCATCGCTGAAAAGCTAGTAGCGGCGGGTATTCACGATCCCTGGGACGGGGCTAGACAACTAGCGCAGAATGACTTAGTTACCCGTGGCCATTTCGCGCGCTATCTAGTGAGTCTTGGCCTGGCCACCAACGTCAATAACGCCTTTAAAAAATATCTGTCATACGGGGAAAGGGGCTATATCCCCCCACAATGGTGTCAAATAGAAAAAGCGATTGAAGCAATCCACTTAGCAGGGGGACAGGCGGTAGTGGCACATCCCGGGCGTTATCAACTCTCGACCAAATGGTTAAAACGACTGCTATCGCATTTTACGACCGCTGGCGGCGACGCTATGGAAGTTTCGCAGTGTCAGCAGTCGCTGCAGGAAAGAAGTCGGCTTGCGTACTATGCTCGTTATTACCGACTTCTTGCTTCACAAGGGTCTGATTTTCATCAACCCTGCGCATCGATTGAGCTAGGGCGCAAATTGTGGCTACCAGGAGGGATCGAGCCAGTATTGCCTGACTGGCCTCTACATGCTCCCCTGTCAGATTCCGAAAGGTAGTATAGCTTTTTAAATAGCTTAGTTTCTATTTTGTGCTAATATTTTATTGGACTGCAATGGAGTTATACTGCCCAATAATTATTGGATCATTCCTAGTTATATAGCTAGACATACCAGTGCAGTCTGATATCAAGCTCATTCAGTAGAATCAAGCTAGTTACTTTAAGCCTATTAAATCTCCTGATTATAGCATTTATTTATAGGTATATCAATCGGCTAAGACGTGATTCTATATTAATCTCTGCATATAAACAGTCAAATTCATGTTTCCTGGCAGTGTTTTTGCAAGACAAAAGATGATCTATAAATTCTTTACCATTGTCTATAAGTACCTGATGAATAGCTATGAGACATGCTCAACTAAGATTACAAAAGAAACGTCGCGCATTAGAGAATTTTTTATCTATTCCGGTTTATATCCTCATTTATATCCTGATTTATATCTTTCTGTGGCAAAAATTATAGCAATCTTTATATAAAATTAACTTAATAGCTTGAGGGATAACATTGCACAGCGAATCAACGATTCTTGCTGAAGATTTTCTTAGGAGTAATTTCAGCTTGAGAAATGCTATCTCAATCGGATTTAAATCCGATAAATCAAAAATAAGAATTGCACCTTTAGCCTCAATATCTTCTCGTACACCATAAACTTCTTAATTAAAAAAATTATTCGTTATAACGACATTCCCTGATGCAGGTTTAGGACAAGTATCTTTTTACATAAGTAGGAAAGTATATTCATTGATTGCTCCATCGCGTAGCATAATTGCACCTAACCCCAATAGACGTATGTCAGCAATACGTTTCTTCGTTTTCTAGTAGGTATCTGGGACATAGATCCTACATTATTCTCCCCTTTTTCTGCAGTTGTCTTCTTCAGCTTTTACTCACTCATATTTTTTATTTTGATCTTTTAATCAATGAAAATCTTTTATCAATAAAAGAGGCTGCTCTAGTAAAATGTGATATTTCTTCAGACTATAATTTGTTCGAACGAACTACATCTTCGCGCTCTTATTTGTTGGCATGCAGGATCTTTTTACCCTTTATCATAATAGCCATGAAAAATTCAATAGAGTCATAAGGCTAACTTGAATCCTGAAAGCACTTTTCAGAGAGACCCCTATTTCAGGAAAGGTTATATAACAATACTCATTAATAAGCGTCAGGATAAAAAGAGAATACGCATCAATTTTTAACCTGCAATTTGGATTTCCTCTAAACATATTAAAATGACGGATAAAGACACCTGGTCTTAATGCGAGATTTATCAGTAATGAAAAACCAATCGCTCTTGTCGTTTATCTAGTTGCGTTATCTCTACCACCCCATGACTGCACTGCAAAATGTCTCAAACTTATCAATATAACACTTCAGGCATTGACCGATTAGTATATTGAATTCGATTTTTACTATGTTTAGCCCACCGCCATGTTTTGGTTTATGAATAAATTCAAAAAGATTCCAAAAAGCTTTGACCTATTTCTTCTGGAAGGCTGAATACAACGAATACATATTGAGCTTGCCTATTATCCGCGTCATGCGGTGTGCGTAAAGATATTGTATTGAGATACCCTCAAGAAAGTGAGCCTAATTGATTCTGATTCTATTATCAGTCACTTTGGTTAATCAACGATCCGCTATCGGACCAGTGTGCACGAAGACATTGCTACCCCAGCTGTTTATATTTATACTTCTCGCAAACAGGTTTCCTGGGTCTCAACCGTAGCGGCACACGTGTGTATCCAAATACCTAAAACGAATTCGGCATTAGCTTGTGGTAGTATACCCTAGCCGGTCTTTGTCTACGGTTTCAATTTTTACTGTACGCCACATCGTTTCATGCAAGAGCGTTTTTAACGTATTACAGTTCTAAAACCTTACTCGCAAGCAGTTAAAAGGTTTAATATTCCCGCCTCTCTTCCGGCTCACTGCAGTTTAGCGCAACTAAATTCGCTTTAGCGTTAGCATCCACAATGCGCTCATGCACCAGTTTGCTCAGTTTACGAGCGAAGATTCCTTCAAGCCATTCTTCGAAAAAAACACTTGACTCGATCGATCTTGCAGGCACAGATTTATAAAATCTCGGCTAATTCCTTGTCACTAGGTCGATTTACAAATTTAATTGATGCATTATAGTCAACAAAATCAGTGCATTCACAATTTGCTATGCCGGACGCCTGCCCTTGCTGACTGACGCTTTCAGTTGCGCTCGTTGTTCCAACGTAGAGATAATAATGTATTTGTATATTCCTTTATTTTAGAAGATTTTTCATCTCTAGTCACAGATACTATAACCAACGTGTTAATAAAAATAGGAAAGACTCGTTTTTTTCTCGTTGATAATCTTCTAGCGTTTGTATACAAATTCTTAAACCCCTCCTTACTTTAATCTGGTTAGAAGCGCTGTTTACGCAGGCATAGATTGAATCGCTTGCATAACATAAAGAAGAAAACACAAAAGCTAAAGCACAAAGCGTTTAAAAAACTATGAGCCTGGTTACCTGTATATTTATGGAAAATATCTTCCAAAAATGCTGAATTAAACCTTACGACGGTATCTTTTCGTGAGCATAGAAAGAGCGACTCAATAGGTTTTTGTCTGTCTTTAAAAAGCTAAGACTACAGTTCATGCACGACGTTTCTTTCATAATCTTAGTCAAGCATGCCTGATAACTATTCATTGGGGACTTACAGACAATGGAAAGAAGTTACATTCTAGCCTGCGAAAACTCTCAGCCATCAGGAACATGAATTCAACTACTTATATGCAGAACGTCATATAAAAACCCTCTCAGCCTACCGATGCATTAATAAAATAGCATATAGAAGATGAGCTGAAAAATATTATTTCTATTCTAGTGAAGCACTTAAGATTATATTTCTTTTATATATCCGGCGCTATAACCACGAATTTTCTCAATAAGTATTGGATTATAAAACTCGATTGCAGTCTATGAAGTATTAGTACAAAATCAAACCTGACGTAGCGCTTCCGTCAGGTGAGTGCGAAAAAAGTTGATTTTTCGCAAAACGGCTACAATATAAAAGAAGATTTCTTCCTAGCAGGCGTCTAGCGTAAAAACCTATTAATTTTCAGAAGACATCACTCAGGTGAAGGTAAAAATGGGTAAAGCTCTCGTTATCGTTGAATCGCCAGCCAAAGCCAAAACGATTAATAAATATTTAGGAAAAGACTACATGGTTAAGTCCAGCGTTGGTCACATCCGAGATTTGCCGACCAGCGGCTCAGACAGCCAAAAAAGCGCCAGCGCCAGTAAAAAGAAAAAGGTAAACCTGGATCGCTGGATGCGCTAATCAACCGGATGGGCATCGACCCTTACCATGGCTGGGAAGCGCAGTATGAGATACTGCCCGGTAAAGAGAAAGTAGTGACTGAACTAAGAGCATTAGCGGAAAAAGCCGATCATATCTACCTCGCAACCGATCTTGACCGTGAAGGAGAAGCGATTGCTTGGCATCTACGTGAAGTTATTGGCAGCGATGATAAGCATTTTAGCCGGGTAGTGTTTAATGAAATTACCCGAAACGCAATCATTCAGGCCTTTGAACAGCCCGGCGATCTGAACATTGACCGGGTGAACGCCCAGCAGGCGCGGAGATTTATGGACCGTATTGTAGGATATATGGTTTCGCCGCTGCTGTGGGGAAAAATCGCCCCTGGCTTGTCAGCTGGACGGGTTCAATCGGTAGCGGTTAGGCTAATAGTAGAGCGCGAGCGAGAAATCAAAGCATTTGTAGCGGAAGAGTATTGGGAACTGCACGCCGATCTGCAGACAACACAGGCGCTTCCTCTAGCGATGCAGATAACGCATTATCAGGGAAAACTCTTCAAACCGGTTAATCAGCAGCAAATTCAGAGCGCTCTTACCGAACTCAAAAATACGGATTATGTAGTCAGCGATCGTGATGACAAGCCTATCAGTAGTCAATCAAGGCCTCCCTTCACCACCTCAACACTACAGCAGACAGCTAGCACTCGCCTGTGCTATAGCGTGAAGAAAACCATGATGTTAGCACAGCAGCTGTATGAAGCCGGACATATTACCTATATGCGTACCGACTCTAGCAATTTAAGTCACGATGCGCTTAACATGGCGCGCAGATATATCAGCGCGTCATTCGGAAACCAGTATTTACCGAAGCAGCCCAATGTATACACCAGCAAAAACAACACCCAGGAAGCACATGAGGCTATCCGTCCCTCTAACGTCAATGCTTTGGCGGAGCAGTTGCAAGATATGGACACTGACTCGCAGAAACTGTATCAACTGATATGGAATCAATTTGTCGCTTGTCAAATGACACCAGCACAATACGACTCAGCGACGCTGACTGTAACCGCTGGTGAGTTTCAACTACGTGCCTACGGTCGTACGCTGCGTTTTGATGGCTGGACTAAAATCATTCCGGCGCTGCAAAAACGCGATAAAGATCGGATCCTGCCTACGGTAGAAGTGGGCGAGACGCTTACGCTTAGCAAACTGCTGCCTAGCCAGCATTTCACTAAGCCGCCCGTCCGCTATAGCGAAGCCTCTCTAGTGAAAGAGCTGGAAAAACGCGGGATCGGCCGGCCGTCAACTTATGTGTCGATCATCTCCACGATTCGGGAACGCGGCTATGTCTATGCAAAAAATCGTCGCTTTTACGCGGAGAAAATGGGAGAAATTGTTACCGATCGTTTAGAAGAAAACTTCCGCGAGCTAATGAATTACGATTTCACATCCAAAATGGAAGACACCCTCGATCAGATCGCCGCCAATCAGCAGGAATGGAAGAGCGTGCTTGACGCATTTTTCAAAAAATTCAGCCAGCAGCTGGAAAACGCCAAAAAAGATCCCGAAGACGGAGGCATGCGGCCCAATCAAATAGTGATGACCAGTATTGATTGCCCGGTCTGCGGCCGAAAGATGGGGATTCGCGTCGTGAGTACCGGCGTATTTCTAGGCTGTTCAGCCTACGCGCTGCCGCGGAAAGAGCGCTGTAAAAAAACTATTAATCTTATTCCGAAACCAGAAACCCTAAACGAACTTGAAGACGACGATGCGGAAATCAATGCGCTTCGTGCGCGCCGCCGCTGCGGAAAATGTGATACCGCGATGGACAGCTACGTCATCGACAGCCAGCGTAAACTCCATGTGTGCGGCAATAATCCGCTATGCGACGGCTACGACATCGAACAGGGCAAATTCCATATCAAGAGCTATGACGGCCCGCCAATCAAATGTGAAAAGTGCGACGCCGACATGAACCTGAAATTAGGACGTTTTGGCAAATATATGGCCTGCACTAACGACGACTGTAAGAATACTCGCAAGATTCTGCGCAACGGTGACGTGGCGCCGCCGAAGGAAGATCCGGTGCTCCTGCCGGAGCTGCCTTGCAAGAAGTCCGAGGCCTACTTTATACTGCGTAATGGCGCAGCGGGAATTTTCCTAGCCGCTAATACATTCCCGAAATCCCGCGAGACCCGCGCGCCGCTAGTGGCAGAGCTGGCTCGCTTCCGAAATCGCTTGCCGGAAAAGCTATGCTATTTAGCCGATGCGCCAGTCGAGGATGACGAAGGCAATAGCACTCTAGTGCGTTTCAGCCGTAAAACCCAGCAACAATATGTTTCTTCAGAAAAGAATGGCAAAACTAACGGCTGGAGCGCTTTTTATATTGCTGGACAATGGCAGGTGATCAAAAGATAACCTAATTACATAGCTTATCCAGACAAGCTCGAGTAAGAATTAAATAGACACTTTTCAATTAGATAAACACTGCAATATCCGAAAAGGTAGGAAAGTTTCTTTTAAAGAATTTAAGTATAATTTTTATCAATATTTCATATATTGCAATATAGTATTACTGTTCAATACTAATTGAGGCAACTCCCGATTGTAAAATCAAACATATTGGTGCAACATGATCTCAAGCTTTTTGACAGATTTAAAAGAATCGCCTTGCAGCATGTTTTCTATACACCCACTAAATCGCTTGCCTACAACACTCGTTTGTGTACCCATCGATACGCTAAAAGGTGTTCCATATCAAGCTTTAGGCATAACTGCTCGAATTCATGTTTCCCCGCAACTGATTGTTTTCACAGACTAAAAGTCGATCCGTAAATTCTTTGCCATTGTCTATAAGTACACGATAAACAGCTATCGACAATGCTTAGACCAAGATCACGCAAGAAACGTTGTGCATCAGCCGAGATTTTAGATTTATAGAAACGCATAAAAATTCACCGAGCTGCTTAATTTATGCTCATTAGAAGATAACATCGTGAGGTTTTATTTGACATTTTTAAAAGCAGCATGCAGACAACTAATTATAACCTTTAAACGCTCTAGCCCCCCATAGCGTCACCTGCAAAAATACGGGATACTCCTATGCTCTTCAATACCATCTCGTTCTTGTCATTTAGAAACAATCAGTTCGGAGATGCTATAAAAAGCTTAGCCAAAGCAGATGCTCGCTCGTTACTAGCCTAAGGAGCAGCTCTGATTTTAAGTGTTGCAGTTGCCTGACTATAAAGTCTAATTATCATGACATTACATTATAAACTATATCCCTATATAACCATTTTTCATGAACAGGACTGCGCGTCGCGCGTCTATATGATTATCCAGCATTAAACATCTCTTAGGTAACTTTAAATAAATTTCTACAGCATTCCAGATATGAAGAAAAAACTGATTCAAAAAATCGATAGCACGTTCGGTTCTTCTCTGTTTTATAGAATCTACAAGTGCAATATTGATGACAGAGCACAGCAAGTATCTAACCTTAATCCTGTTCACAAGACTATCATTAATACTCTCAGCAAAGGATATTATCGAATTTATTCCTAAATGCAGTGCAGAATAACGGTTATATATTTGCGAGTCTTGGTTCCTGCCAATAGTCTTCTACGTCGCCTAAAGTACTTGAAGGTTTAAGGTAGATTAGCAGGACATAATTACGTAGTCAGCTAGTCTTAACTAGCTGTATAATATTATGCTTACTTTCAATTCTGCTACTAAGAAGCCTGCTATCAGTACGCCCACATCATAACGCCGATTAAAGCGACACTCAAATTCGGCTAGATAACAAGGCATATATTAAACCATGAATTGCATAGTAAGTGCGCGTTATAGAATTTTTAAAATTCTGCAGTAAAGTATGCATCCACTTGAAAAGTGTCTCTTTCCAGAGCTGCTCAAGCTTGACTGAATCAGCGGCGTAATCAGGAAATACAATAGCAAGACTTGCTCCTACCACTCGATACGTCTACCTGTTAGAAGCTCTCACCCATGAAACAAGCATCAGTATTGCTATTAAGCCTTAATCTTAAAACCGAGATGATACGACTTGACACCTAGGAAGTGCACGCGTCCGGCTCACTCATCTAATAACATAGTGTAATGCTCGGTATCTATCGTATATTTGAAAAAAAAGCTACCTTAGTTTGTGATATATAAATGCAGTTGTTGAATCAGAAATAGGCACTACCCGCGGCCGGCGCATATTTCGGGTGAATAGTACAGCGAGCATAATTTAGCATGGGCCTAAGCGCCAGCGCTCTAACTCGCGACTGCGTGTGCCAGAATACGATTAGCAGAAAGGGGCAAGCGTGCTGTGCCTGCTTTACGTTTTGTACGACATTCGCGCAATGGGCTGCACTTTTTACCGGCCGTTTAATTTTTAGCGATGTGTCCAGCGGAAATTTAACAACCCGGTTAATCTCTTCGCACACCAGCTCCTGCCATTGTTATCCTTTGCAAGGAAGGACAGAGCGTGCAGCCGTACAGAATTTTTACAGCATAGTAGCATCTCCTGACTTATCAGATTCTTGATAAGCTGCTTATTTATCTAGACAGAGCGTACCAAGTCAGATCGGCAATAACCTGTAGAGCACAATAGGTGCTTAGGGCGCTCACGCCGCGTAAATGACGGTGTACGAAATCACAACATTACTCAGATAAGAGCTGCGACTCGACGGTCATTAACTCGGTCAATTTTGATTGAAAATCATTGATTGCGTAAAGCAAGACTCAGTTGCTAATATCCGTAACGCATCAGGCGCCCGGCAGGCGAATCGCCGTTTTGCTTCTGCTATTAAGGTTCTTCATGATAAATAAACAGGCGCTAATAGTAGACTACGCCGGTCGCTAGCGCGGTCTTGCTTACCTGCTATTATAATATTGAGTGTGGTTATTTTGGCCTTTTCCTGGCTTTCCTACTTCAGGCAGGCTAAACTCGCAGACGGCTAGCAGATGAAAAATGCCAAACATCGGTCTCAACATATCTAGACGAAGCGGCAGTTTGTTAAAAAAACGTTGAATCTTTATCATAGATCCAAAGAAGGCATCGTCGCTATTAGTTACAACATAGCAATAACTTTACTAAAATTCTACGGCTATGACCTTAACTAAAGAGACACTCTCCTTATCCCCATACTGCCTAAAAATATATTTGTAATAAAAAACAAGATATCATCAATACAGGTTATATAGTGAAGTACGTGCATATATGTTTGACAAATCTTAATACAATTAAACATAAACGGGCGAACACAAAAAACTGCCCAAAAGTGTCGATTATAGTATCTATGGCTAGATCTAAAGAAATCCCCTAAAATAGGGAACTAAAAAATACATCAGTCATTCTTTGCCTAATTTTTCTTTTTTATCTTACCGAAAAGTAGGAAACTATAAATAAATTATTTATTTTTCAAACAGTCTAATTTTTTATGAATTAATAATATGAATATTGAATTTAATGTGTTTCATTATATTTTTTAATTTTTTGCTTGGCTTGAGTGTTTCTGTATCAAGCCGGAATAAAACAATCTAGACCCAGTCACGAGGCATTAACTGATATTTTACAAATACTCGCCGAAAGATCGATCGCGTTAAGCGCTGTTTTATTAAAGAAAAGCTTCAGGCAGTCTGCATCTACAAAGCGAGAAAATAGAGTAAGACCGCACACTAAAAAATGAACTAAAATCATCGACGAAGATCGGCTAAATTATAGTGCTAGAAGACAATGCTAACTTCGTTTTGGCTATAGAAAAGGTGCTTAGACGTGTATCATTGCCCTCACAACCCGATGCATTCCGTGATTTGCATAAACGAGGAGAGCCTTCTTTGATTGTATACATACATGAGCCTGCTGTTGAAGCTTAAAGACCTGCTCTTGAGGATTTTGAATACAAACGGCTGAGAGTCTGCCATATCTTCATGACCAGTGAGCTGTTAACAAGTCGTCGGCTAACGAAAGTGACTAAGAATAGAACCGCGATAGATTAGACTTTATTTCTTAAGGATATATTAATAGAATATCTTTACCCACACCGAATTACGTCGGTCATAGAGGATCTCAATATCCACTATAGTTTAGGTTTATTAAACCAGCCTTCTCGCTGGATCGGGCCAAGGCTTTATAGGATTTTTTAAAATTCGTTCATACACTCAAACAGAGCAGTTGGCTAAACATAGCGGAACTCGAACTCAAAGTGCTAATCAACTAATGCCTGAATCGTCATATTGACAAGCTTCAGACATTGTAAAGTAAAATCGCTGCTTAGATAACAGAACTTAATCAGGTAAACGTTAAGATCGCTTAGCATTGTACTACTGACAACACTCTGATCAAGCTCAAGCATCTTTATACGTCATTTAATACACGATCTCATACCAGATAACAAGCCAGATATCGACCAGGAATTGTACGGTAAATGCTCGTTATAGCCTTTTTGATATTCTTAAAAAGCCTTCACTCTCTCAAGAGTGTCTATTGCTAGCTCAAGCTTGGCTGCATAAAACATATAATCAAGTTTAATTATGAGAAACCAACTTTATTTATTTATAACTAATTGATTTTATTTATTTTTAATTCTGGTTTTTATATTTGTTCCTAATTTATGCACGGAATGCGATATACATTATCGCCCTCACGTCAACAGAAAGCACGCAACTGGAACGGTCAGTCAATAAGAGCAAGCATGCCGCACAGAAAGGTGTTAATGCATTAATTTTTTTAATTACAACAAATCCACTAAATGTGTAAAGCGACCGAGTAGCGAGGCATTAGCCAAATTTTTACAAATAGATGCCCGCAAGATTAATCGGATAAAGTGTTGTTCTTTCAAGAAGGGCTTGAGACAGGCCTAAGCCGCAAACTAAGTAAACAGGTGTATGATTACATTGTGAGTGGTAATGCCGAAGTGCATTTAATTTCGATAAGCCGCAGCAAACGGCTAGAGAGACGGAGGCGGAGACAGTAGACCGCACAACTACTTACCGATAAAGCTACAGAACTGGAATACTTCAAAACGATCTTGCGTAAAACGTGAGGAAAACGGTAAAAAAGAAACTGAAACCGCAAATGAAGATCGGCTAAGCTATCTCTCTATAACACATTTTATCTATTCTGGTTTGTATTCCGCTGCGATACAAAGCTTGTAGCACTTTTTATGGGAAATTAATTCAATAGCTTAAGCGATTATATTCGATAGCCAATCAACGATTCTTGCTGTAGCTTTTCTGAGCAGTGATTCAGCTTAGGAAACCGCTATCTCAATAGGATTTAAATCGGGTAAATAAGGCGAAAATAAATAAAAGTAGAAAAGCCTATTTGATAGGCATACGCCGATGCACGCGCAGAGCCAACCGCCTCAATCAATCCGATTATTCGCGATCCTAAGTCCTCACTATAAGAACTTGTTATTTTAGAGGCTTCAAAGATAGATGAGTAACGATTTAATAAAGTAACATAGATAAAGAGGCCTATAGCTGAGCAAAGTGTTTAATCAGGAAAAACTTTACCGACTCAGATTTTGCGGATAAAATATTTTATCAGCACTATATACCCTCTGTGACACTGCTTCCACTCAGCGACATGAACATGCACTCGAGATAGGCATCCTACTGCAGAAACTCTATCGCTAGCGTCCCACTGCCTGCATAGTTTAAAGATTTGAACAGGCCGAGCAAGGCTCTGCGCAATACGGTTGAGACTCAGCCATAACGTCTTATTCTCTTAGAGTTAAATCACATATTAAATTGCGGATAAAGACGCTTGAGCTTTATACGAACTTTATCAGTAGTGAATTGTCAATAGACCCTAGGCTTTTACCGGGTCGCGTTGCTTCTGCCAAATCACTTTACTTTGCTATGTTTCAGTCTTGTCAATATAATAATTCAGATATTGACAAATCAACACATTGCGTTCGATTTCCAACATGCTTAGCCGGCCGCCATGTTGGAGTGTAAAGGCCTTGACCTTGCTCCAGCGAGAAGGCTAAGCACAACAAACCTGGGCTATGAACATTGAGATTGTTTATGACTAGCGTAATGCGCTGTATATAAGGATATTTTGTTGACATATCTTTAAGAAAGCGGTTACAATCAATCTTATTTTCATAATCAGTTACTTTAGTTGGCCGACGATTCATCGAGCCTTTACTCGCGATAAAGATATTAGATACCCCTAAAACACTTTGCATCTATTCCCTCTCATATCCCGCTACGAGAAATAATTGTCGCAATCTTTATTAGAAATGAACTCAATAGCTTAAACGAGCACATTCCACAACGAATTAACGCTTCTTTGTGCAGCTTTAGACTCAATGACTTCTCATACATCATAAATTTTATGAATAACCAAATCACTAATTATCACGATGTTCTTTGCTATAAGTTCAAGAATCAGAACCTGTTCTACATAAACCAGAGCAGCATATCTTTTCATTACTTTATCTAATAGTATAGTTATGCTTGATAATAGATGCATTCCAGAAATCAGTGTTGTCGTTTCCCAGTGGGTGTATGGGACATTAGCTTAGCATCGTTGACCTCGTCTGCTCTAGCCCTTTAACCTACTCATATTTTCGTTTTGCCGTTTCATAAAGAAAATAAGAATCTCTCGTTCTCACTATTAAGCGTGCGCTATTCAGAGTGCAGAGAAAAATTAGCCACAACATATAGATGAATGGCTATTTAATGAACTGAAATAGATAAAAGTGCCTCAGTAAAAAGCGGCATTACCGCTATCGCCCTATCGAAGAGCCGGACAGTTACAAAATCAAACTGAATAAACATGCCTGATGAAAGCGTCGGCAATTAAGCAGGGCTAGCGCGAAAAGACCTACGGATTCACGTCTCTTTTTCTCTGCTTCGCGGGCATAATTCGCCATGCGAAACTAGACAAAATTTGTTACAATAACAGCAAAATTTAATGAAGATAAGAAAGCATGGCTGACACAGACAATCTGAACACTCTTTCCGCCCGCTTTCGCGGCTTTTATCCCGTTGTCATTGATGTCGAAACCGCAGGGTTCAATGCCGGAAGCGATGCCCTGCTAGAAATCGCCGTGATGACTCTCAAAATGGATAAGGAAGGCTGGCTGCATGCCGATAATACACTCCACTTCAATGTAGCCCCTTTCCCAGACGCACTGCTACGGCCGGAAGCGCTGGCTTTTAACGGCATCAATCCACACACCCCCTGCGCGGCGCGGTAACCGAATATGAAGCCTTAGGTGAAATCTTTAAACTAGTACGTAAAGGAATTAAAGATCAAGACTGCAGCCGCGCTATTATCGTCGCCCACAATGCTACATTTGATCACAGTTTTCTAATGGCTGCTGCCGGGCGTGTCGGTCTAAAACGCAACCCTTTTCATCCCTTCGTCACTTTTGATACGGCTGCACTAAGCGGGCTGGTGCTCGGCCAGACCGTGCTAGCGAAAGCCTGCGGCGCCGCCGGCATCGTTTTTGACGGCGGTGAGGCACATTCGGCGCTCTACGACACGGAACGTACTGCAACCCTGTTTTGTGAATTAGTCAATCGCTGGAAACGCCTAGGCGGCTGGCCAATCGCGATACCAGCAATCGATAGCGCTAAGACCGAGACCGTCGCGGCACAGAAGCGCGCTAACCCCTCCATCGATCTATAAACGCTGGCATGCCCTGACTTCTTTGCGCACCCAATAGCAGCGATATGCCGCTTGAAAGCCCACAATCTACAGATCTAGAAGGTGAACATATAGATTGCGGATGATTTCTGGCATGCCTGTCGCCAATATAAATGCATGCTACCTCACTCTAATACACTATTTTCTATGCCTTGACTCGTTTTTAGTGGCGTAGCGTCGGAAAAGTCTTTAGCTCGCGGTTACATGCCCGCACGGGACGGCATTGAGAAAGCATTTTGCGCTACTATTATCTGTCTGTTACTGTGCGTTATCTGCTTGCGAATTATATTTCCGCACCGTTTCTTTAATAAGCGGCTGCAGTTCGCCGCGCTGGTACATTTCAATGACGATATCGCACCCGCCTATAAGCTCGCCGCCTACCCATAGCTGTGGGTAGGTAGGCCAGTTAGCAAATTTTGGCAATTCAGAACGAATACCCTGATTGGTAAGCACATCAACATAGGCAAAACGCTCGCCGCAGGCTGACAGAGCCTGTACTGCCTGAGCAGAAAAACCGCAGCCCGGTAATTTTGGCGAGCCTTTCATGTATAGAAGAATCGGATTCTCGTCGATCTGTTGCTGAATTTTTTGGATAGTTGTTGTCATTGTCTCGCTCTCTTAAGCCAGTAGCTAGATTTTCTTTTATTATGCGTCGCGTCTGATATAATTTACTATTTAACCATCATTCTGCATCTAAATTAGGAATAAATAGAAAATTAATAAAAATAAAAAAATAAAATCAATGATTTATAATCAAATCGAGGGGTTGCTCATGATTAAACATGATACGTACTTTTTATTTATTTCAACAGGTTATATAGGATTCTAGGTTATTTTAAAGCCACCACTAAGAAGAGCGGTATCAGTGCCTCAAAGCCATAACGTCGATTAAATAAATTCTCAAATTCAGTCGGGTAACGGGGCGTATATTGACCACTATCGCCTTCCGGGAAAATCATAGGTTTTTTGAATAATTTAGATTTGATTTTGCACCAATATTTCATAGACTGCAATGGAGTTTTACTATCCAAAATCGCTCGACTACACTATTCGGTTGTGAATCCTTCGACCTCTCGGTAGGCTAAGATAGCGCTCTACATAAAGCCTCTACATAAACAGTTGAATTCATGTTTTTTGAGCGGCTGAGCGTTTTTACAAGTCAAAATACGATCTGCAAGCGCCTGACTATTGTCTGCAAGTATCGCATGAATAGCCATGGAAGATGCTCCACCAAGATTACGCAAGAAACGTCGTGCATTAGCCGCGATCTTCAGTTTGTAAAGACAGATAAAAATTTCTTGAGTTAGTTCAACTAACCCACGAAAAGATAACGTAGTGAATTTTCATTTAGCATTTATGAAAGATATTTTATCTCAACATATAGATAAGCAGGCTCATAGATTTTAAACGCCTTAATCCATGCCTGCGCAAAAAACCATCTAGTCCAGATCGAGATACGGCGAGACTCAAAAATTCGCGCACGACCGCCAACAGATCCTGCAGTAGAGAGAAAAGCGTCTTCCACGGGGAAACACGGTTACGGCTTTTTGCCCGGGAGAAAGGTGTCGTCTGAGAACAATAGAGAATATAGCTCCTCAACACCATCTCGTTTTTGTTATTTAGAAATGGTTAGTTCAGAGAACCTATAACGCTTAGTCAAAATAGATTCTGACTCGTTTCTTATCTGAACAGTGGCGCTAATTTTAGCTATCTTAGTGTTTTCACTATGAAGTTTAATCATCATGATGTTTGCCCTTAACTATATTTCTCAGTAGCCATATTTCTATAAAAAGGATTATGCGCCAAGGGTCTATATATCGGACTCAATCAGCTATGGATATTGAGAGCATCCATCACAGCATCATTTGGCTTACATAAGGATATTGTGTTGAGATATACTTAAGAAAGTGAGTTCAATGGATTCTAGTTCTATGCTTAGTCACTTTGGCCAGAGCACTTTTTATCCATTCCTATCCATATCCCGCTGCGATAAAATTGTCATAATATTATAAAGAATTAGCTCAATAGCTTGAGCGATCGCATTTCACAGTGCAGAAACGGTTCTTTCTGCATATTTTCTGAGCAATGATTCCAGCTTGTGAAACGCCATCTCAGGAATATTTAAATCCGTAGAATAAGACCGAAGATAAAAAAGAATTGTATCTTTAGCTTCAATAGCTTCTCGCACACTACCTACCTTATGAGTAGCCAAATTATCTATTATCATCATATCCTCTGATGCAAATTCATAAATAAGTCTTTCTTCTGGATAAGAAAAAAAGTATGTCCGTTTATTTCTTCATCGAGTAGCATAGTTGCACTTGATCTAGATAGAGGCATGCATTCAGCAAGTGTTATAGTTTCCCAATACACGCAGCAGCATTGTGAACCTCGTCTTTTGCGGCCCTTTGCATATTTATCGTCATTACCGTTTTATTAATGATGATTAACTTCTCTAGTGAGAATATAATATTTCTTCAGACTATAATTTGAATGCATAAACTACATCGTAGCACTTTTGTTTAGTGACATCTACGATCTTGTTTAGCGTTATTATATAGCGATTAAAAAGCACAACAATGATTTATAATTAACTAACACTTAAATGAAGTTATTTAAAACCAGAATCATTACAGCTTGACGCAAAATCGTCAAGCTAAGAAATATGATAAAAAACATAATATTTATTATATTATATTCTGAGTTCACAAAGTAGTCTAATTATCTATATTTTTTATAAATTAAATAACTTATCTACAGTTTCCCGCTTTTCTAATAAGATAAAAAAAGAAAAATAATTTTCAGAATGAAGGTTTTAAGGCTTTCCAGCACTTGATTACGAATCCTACCCAGCCAGGATTAATTTACACTAAAATAGACACTTTTTAAGTAAATAAACACTCTTCTAGAAAATGTCAAAAATGCTATAATGCGCACCGACTATGCAATTCGTAACCAAAAACGCCTCGTTACCTGGCCGAATTGAGTATCGATTAAACTGACATTATGACTTGCGAGCACTGCTGCCGCGCTTTTTGGTAGCAGCATGAAAGGCACCGAAAATGCTATACAGGCTGTTAAAGATAGCCAAGCAAAATTTGCAAACAGCCCCCACTATAAGGAAGCTGACGATAAAACGTTTCGCCATCATCTTTATCTTGCTGTATGTAGCAGCATATCATATTTTTACTGAGCGGAATTTCTTTGATATTTTGCAGTTATTTACTAATAACTTCTAGCGAAATATAGACGGCTAATCGCTTCGCGATATGCATGTTACTCTTGGGAGTTACCTATTTAAATCCTTAATCTGATAAGACAGCCCAGCGGGGTTTTATTGACAGATATCCAGCCCGCAAGAAGAATAGAGTCCATTGAATTTAGTTCAATGTCGCATCTGATCTTCCGTCTCATTGCAGAGAAATTAACGCTGGGCTCATGAGCTATTTTATGGTAGCAAGCGTTAGCAGGAAGCCATCTTTTCATATAAAATCTCCTATTAAATACAAGATGCTTCTTAATTTATTTATTAATATTTCAAAAATTTTTATAGTTTTATGCGAAATAAAATATCTATTTATATAGATTATCTATCCTGCATTTTATTTAAGAAGGGGCCTACTGGCTATAGATGGATAAAGTCACTCGATATGTTTTCATTTGTCTCTACAAAGTCAAGACCTTGGCTAATGCACGACGTTTCTTTTATAGTCTTAGTCGATCATGTCCGATGGCTATTCATCAGCTAATTACGACCTGAATTTTTCAAAAAGTAACTATACTGATTTCCGAAATATGAGAGGCCGCCGGCTACGTGCATCTACATATATTGCGTAGCAAAATTGGCGTCTGCCCGCAGCGCGAAAAAACGGCGCTAAACCAGCGCGAAAACTACTGAAAATCGTTGATTCAGATGGTAGGATCCATTTTTAAGCAATCTGGTGAAGTTAAGAGATGGGCAAGAACGTCGTCGTAGTGGGCACCCAATGGGGTGACGAAGGTAAAGGCAAGGTCGTCGACTTGCTGACCGAACGGGTTAAATATGTTGTTCGCTATCAGGGCGGACACAACGCTGGTCATACTTTAATTATCAATGGTGAAAAAACTGTCCTTCATTTGATTCCCTCTGGCATTCTGCATGAGAACGTTGTCAGCATCATAGCCAACGGCGTCGTGCTATCTCCGGAAGCGCTGATGAAAGAGATAGTAAAGCTCGAGAAGCGCGGTATTCCGGTACGCGAACGCATGCTGATTTCCGAGGCGTGCCCGCTTATTCTTGCCTATCATGTCGCGATGGACCGCGCGCGCGAACAAGACCGCGGCGCTAAAGCTATAGGCACCACCGGCAGAGGCATTGGTCCAGCCTACGAAGACAAAGTCGCGCGGCGCGCGCTGCGCGTAAGCGATCTATTTAATAAAGACACCTTCGCTGCCAAGTTAAAAGAAGTTGTAGATTACTATAACTTTCAGCTGGTGCAGTATTACCAGGCTGAAGCAGTGCATTATCAAACGGTACTGAACGATATTTTAGCGGTGGCTGACGTCTTGACCGGGATGGTGGTGGATATTGCTGAGCTGCTAGATACCGCCCGAAAACGCGGCGATATGATGATTTTTGAAGGGGCTCAAGGAACGCTTCTGGATATCGATCACGGCACCTATCCCTACGTAACCTCATCCAACACTACAACCGGCGGCGTCGCTACCGGCTCCGGCTTCGGTCCGCGCTATATTGATTATGTTCTCGGCATCGTCAAGGCTTATTCAACACGCGTCGGCTCTGGCCCGTTTCCTACCGAGCTATTTGACGACACAGGCGAATTTCTGCGTGAAAAGGGCAATGAATTCGGCGCTACTACCGGCCGCCGACGCCGCACCGGTTGGCTCGATGCTGTTACGGTACGCCGCGCAGTGCAGATCAACTCCCTTTCGGGTTTCTGCCTTACCAAGCTCGACGTGCTTGACGGTCTGAAAGAGGTAAAAATCTGTACCGCTTATTGCCTGTCTGACGGCCGCATGGTAGACAGCACCCCGTTATCAGCGGAAAACTGGGAAGGCATCGAGCCGATTTATGAGACGCTGCCGGGCTGGAGCCAAAGCACCTTCGGCGTGAAGCAGCTTGATAAGCTGCCCGATGCGGCGCGTTACTACATCAAGCGCATAGAAGAAGTGACCGGGGTACCGATTGATATCGTTTCGACTGGGCCTGATCGTAGCGAAACCATTATTCTACGAGATCCGTTTGATACCTAATAAACTGTTGAGTGTAAATTAGTAAAAAGAGAGCAAACCGGGCGTAGCCCGGTTTATTTTTATATCCAAAGACCGACAAGTTTTATAGCTTGTTTAGTTCTCAACAGTTACTCTTAATTCATCTTTTTAATAGCACATATATGCCCGCTAGGGTTTGGCGGGCCTGCTAATGATACCAGCATCAAGGTCTGCGCGCTGCGCGCCGGCCGGTTATAGCGCAGAAGTAGAGGTTGAAATTTTGCCTGCCTCTGAAAACAGCTCTTGCCACAGTCAGCCATAGAGTTCATCACATCATTCTGCGCCTTACGTGCTCGCTATGATTGCTATAATTGCCACCCTACAAAAACGTGCGCGCGCCCGCTAGAGGCACGGCAACCTATTTTGACATTATGGAGATAGCACAATGTCACAAGATCCCTTTCTGAAAAGAGAGGTAGAAAAATATGCGTCCCCAGTGCCTAGCCGAGAATTTATTCTCTCCCATCTAAGCAAGCGGGAAAAGCCGGCTAGCCGTGATGAGTTAGCGCAAGAACTAGATATCAGTAATGAAGACCAACTCGAGGGCTTGCGCCGTCGCCTGCGTGCAATGGAGCGCGACGGGCAACTGATCCTTACCCGTCGACAGTGCTATGCACTACCTGAGCGCCTGGATTTGTTGCGCGGCACGGTCATTGGCCATCGTGATGGTTTCGGTTTCCTGCGCGTAGAAGGCAGCAAGAACGATTATTATTTATCCGCTGAACAGATGAAAATGGCCATGCACGGCGATGTCGTCATGGCGCAGCCGCAGGGTACGGACCGCAAAGGCCGGCACGAGGCGCGCATTGTACGGGTACTTATTCCGAAAACCAGCCAGATTGTAGGCCGCTTTTTTATTGATGCAGGTAGCGCTTTCGTGGTGCCGGACGATAACCGTCTCAGTTTCGATATACTAATCCCAGCGGAAGCGACCCAGAACGCCGACATCGGGTTCGTAGTGGTGGTGGAACTAACCCAGCGCCCGACACGGCGCACGAAAGCCATCGGCAAAGTGGTAGAAGTGCTCGGCAGTAATATGAGTACTGTTATGGCGGTGGAGATTGCCCTGCGCACCCACGATATTCCTTGCACTTGGCCTCCTGAAGTTGAGCAGCACCTGGCAGATTTACAAGAAAAGCTACCGGAAGACGCCAAGCGCGGGCGTATCGATTTACGCGCGCTACCCTTGATGACCATCGACGGCGAGGACGCGCGTGACTTCGATGACGCGGTGTACTGTGAGAAAAAACGTAGCGGAGGCTGGCGCCTTTGGGTAGCGATTGCCGACGTGAGCTATTATGTCCGGCCGCATACGCCGCTGGACCAGGAAGCCAAACGGCGCGCGACCTCCGTCTATTTCCCCTCGCAGGTGATTCCGATGCTTCCCGAGGTGCTGTCCAATGGCCTGTGCTCCCTTAATCCGCAGGTGGATAGACTCTCTCTAGTCTGCGAGATGACCATTTCAGTCCAGGGTCGTCTTTCCTCCTACAAGTTTTATGAAGCAGTGATAAATTCTCACGCGCGCCTAACCTACAACAAAGTCTGGCAAAGCCTACAGGGCCAGCAAGAACTGCGCGCCTATTACGCGCCGCTAACCCAGTTGCATGAAATGTACCAGACACTGGAAAAGGCTAAGTTGCAGCGCGGCGGCATCTCTTTTGAAACAGAAGAGGCCAAGTTCATCTTCAACGCGGAGCACCGAATCGAGCGTATCGAGCCGGAAAAGCGCAATGATGCCCATAAACTGATTGAAGAGTGCATGATCCTGGCGAATATTGCTGCGGCGAACTTTGTTGAAAAACATAAAGAGCCGGCGCTTTATCGCGTGCATGACCGGCCAAGCAAAGACCATATTACCTCATTGCGAAAGGTATTGAGTGAACTAGGGCTGACCTTGGGAGGCGGTGATAAACCCGAGCCCAAAGATTATGCCGATATGATGAATCTGGTTTCTTGCCGGCCAGACCACGAAATGTTACAAACCATGTTACTGCGATCGATGAAGCAAGCCATTTACGATCCCGAAAATCGCGGCCACTTTGGGCTAGCGCTGCAGGCCTATGCGCATTTCACATCCCCTATCCGCCGCTATCCGGATCTTGTGCTACATCGGGCTATCAAATACCTTCTCGGCCGACAGAATAGCGATACCGATAGCCATTTCATGCCAACTGGCGGCTCGCATGCTGAACCCGAAGAAATGTTTCAGCTTGGGCAGCAATGCTCGCTGAGCGAGCGTCGTGCCGATGAAGCGACCCGCGACGTGGCGGACTGGCTAAAGTGCGATTTCATGCAAGATCATGTCAGACAAGTATTTAGCGGCATTATTACTAGCGTCACCAGTTTCGGCTTCTTCGTGCGCCTGGATCAGCTATTTATCGACGGCCTAGTCCATGTCTCTTCGCTAGACAATGATTACTACCGCTACGAAAACATTCGCCAGTGGCTGATAGGCGAATCCGGCGGCAAGGTGTACCGGCTCGGGGACGCGGTAGAAATCCGAGTTGAAGCTGTGCATATGGATGAACGAAAAATTGATTTTTCATTGATTTCTATCCGCCGTCAGCCACGCGGTAAAGGCAAAATCGAGCGCCAACGGCAGCAGAAAGCAGCACGCCGCGGCAGTAGTAGACAGCACACAAATTTTGAACCCGACAGCGCATTCTGGCCGGTAGGGGAAAAAGACAAGAACCCTAACCGCGTAGGGGGTAAGCGCCGCCGCGGCAGCGCTTACCCCACTAAAAAAAGGCTAAGCGCGTTCGCCCGACCCAGCCTTCCGCGCAGGGCGCAGGACGCGGCAGGAGCGGTCACACTTCTTCGGCATTGGCTAAACCGTCGACCGAGAATACTTCACACAATCAACCGTCTATGGGGGGCCACATTCGTAATAAAGCTGCTAGCAGCAAAACGCGCCTCGGCAGGAAAGCCGCTGCAGATGCCGATCGTTCAGAGAACTGAGAACCTGGCCGCGACGTTTATTAGGAATAATCCTAAAACGGGCCAGTAGGCCCCTTGACGATGAAAGAAGATTATGAGCGAACTTATTTACGGTATTCATGCTATGCAGGCCTTGCTGGAGCGCGATCCTAAGCGTTTTCTGAATGTGTATTTGTTAAAAAGAGGCGCCGACCGACGCTTACAGGCGCTAGTTCAGCAACTGGAGCAGGCCGGTATCATAATCCAGATGACTAGTCGCCAGTGGCTAGACGAGAAATCAGAGAACGCGGTACACCAAGGTATTATCGCTCGCGTGCGGGCAAGACAGCAGTTTCAGGAAAGCGATCTCCCGGCACTACTGACACAACAGGCAATGCCGATGCTGTTAGTTTTAGATAGCGTTACCGATCCCCATAACCTTGGCGCCTGTCTGCGCTGTGCCGACGCCGCAGGTGTCCACGCGGTGATTGTGCCGCGCGATCGCGCTGTGCCGTTGAACGCTACCGCTAAAAAGGTTGCCAGCGGCGCGGAGAGCGTACCACTGATCCGCGTCACTAATCTGGCGCGCACGCTGCGACTGCTTAAAGAATATAATGTGTGGATCGTCGGCACAACCGGGAAGGCGGATCATAATCTCTATGAAAGCAAACTAACCGGGCCGCTGGCGCTAGTCATGGGCTCGGAAGGCAAAGGCATGCGACGCTTAACCCGTAAACATTGTGATGAGCTTATCAGCATTCCTATGATTGGCGCGGTTTCGTCTCTTAATGTATCAGTTGCCGCCGGAATATGCTTGTATGAAGCCGTGCGGAAGCGGAATTAAATATCCTCTCGCAACCGCCGGCGAGTACTATCGGCACGAGGAGCTAACGCACTTTTCTAGTTGTATTTGACTCGCGGCGCTATGGATATTTTCGTCCACACTGCGGCCCCCTAAGTCGTGCGTCGTATATTAAAGTCCTCATAAGCGCAGAAAGACAATCAATACACTACAAGCCTTATCACGAGGTTAAGTTAAAAATCAAGATCAAACAGCGGGTCGAGTCAGTTATTCTGTATTTTAACTTATCTAACTCCCTTCTGACGAGTCAAAAAGTCTACTCTACGTTATTTTCGGCTCAGGAAGTTGTCCTGTTTACCAGATTCTAAATTGTGGTTCTGCTTTTATCCAATTTCTTTTTCATCTCTTCATGCACAATCAATCTTATAGCGCAAGATATTGCCTCTATTTGCAGGCGGTTAACTTTAGCAGCGCGGGGTTGTGACGCCTAGCATATCTTCCGTGCCTGCTTAACACGGAGTAGGCTCTAAATATATCGACGTTCTTACATCTCCTCAAAGTCGTCCAATACAGTTTCGCCAAGAAAATAATATAAAGTTTTGATCATTTTAAACCTCTCTTTCTCATCGCTTAAAGCAGAAGATCTTAAAGCTCGTGTTTTAAGTTAATTTTATTTTACTTCTTAAATCTATGGATACTATAATGACTTTTTGATATAATTAAGATGTTGCACCGTATGTTATAATTTCGAGAGATTAGCAGAATAGAATCATAGAGATAAAGTTTTTAATAAAAACCGAAAGAGAGTCAATACGTCAATACCAATGCATATAGCTTAACCTTCTTGCTGCTCTAATCTTTTTTTCAGTTCCATTCACTTAATATTCTGTAGATGACTACGTGCACTATATTTGAAAACAAAAAATACGATAAATAATAGGCTATTTTGTTCTTGTCATTTAAATTGAATTACACTGTTATTTTTAGAGATTTGATAAAAAAGTGTTTAATTTTAGCGCTTGATTATCCTTCAAGAAACCTCCCGCTTTATACAGGGAATTTATCATGGGCTAAAATGCCGGAAAGCATATTGATAAGAGCAGAAAATATTAAGCTCACAAGATGATGTCATTCGGCATATTATCGGACGTATCGCTTATGCACGAAATGCCGGAACTGAACCTCCGACTGCTGGAGGCGAGCGAGCCTTCCGAAAGACAATAATCACAACACTAATATCGATAATAGTGACCCAGTGGAAACAACCTCACAAATAACGAGTACCAGATCACTTATTGTTCTGTTATTTTTTAAAGTTATATAGGTCAGCAAGCTGAATATGATTCGAGGCTATATCCGAGTAAATTTATTAATACTATCCTGATATAAGTTACTGAAAATAATTCTTTCATACACTGAATTTAGTCCCATTCTGTTATAAGCAATGATGCAGTTAGCAATTAAGCTTTCTGTATAGGCACTGATGCGGTTTTAAAAGATCCCTTTACTCTGCAATACACCGTGAAAAGTTTTCCGTATATTACTCTAAAGTTAATGGTAAGCCTCTTTACAGTCTCTGGCAATTCGTATGGCTTTCCTGAAAAAGCATATCGTCAATCAGATTTTGGATATGAATTTTTTAAAAATTTCATTTTATTAAAATAATGCTGCTTTCAATATTGCATAACGGGCATGGAAATTAAATTTCCGAATGATATTGCTTTGCGTGTTCTCCTGTATGATGAGTGACAGTAATATACTTATAGCAGCCTTCCGTTGAAAACTTGTAGGCTCAGTATTGATTATATTTTTGTATTTTATTATGCTTGTATCGTTATTATCTGTTATGATATGGATATCAATATTATTTTTATTTTTTTAAACCATATTCTAAAGAGAATGCCTTTCGTACTCATTTAGGCCGATATTTTTAGCATTGACTAAGACATAAATGGCAATAAAAATTCACAGGAACATACTGCGTCCCTTACTGAGGTATTTTCTAGATTGACGCGACTGAATCGCGCTGTTAATTGTTGAAATTTTTGCCCGTCAACATCTGCCAGTATTTCGTCATCCATGAGATATCACTGAATATGGGCAATGAATGAATATGATTACTGATAATAGCATTAGCAGAATATAAGATGTCAACACAAATCAAGTCTTCTTGTGTCAGCGCAGCGGGTTAATGTCAAGATCTAATATATCCGCTATTTTTATAACACTAAAGCCGAACGCTTCTAATAACAAATAGGTTATTCTTGCCAGTTGGCGCGGCTTTTCCCGTTTGATTTAACGATCCTTTATGTAGGTAAAACCACCCCACATAAAAATTATACTGTTATTGATTTCAGCTTTGGGAAATTTTAAAAGCAGGCATTATCCAATTTCTTTTTACTACTAAAGAGCAAGCTCCAACATTTCTGTCCTGTGTTAATTTCTCGAATATTGAATCCGGGTTATTATTATTTTCTATATTACGAGTGGTTTGCACTCAAGCATTATAGAGTTCCTGAAGAGCATTATCGAGACTCTCTTTATAAGAAGTGAGGATTTTAGAGTGACCAATATCCGCTGAGGTCTTTTCAAGATTATCTGCCAGAATATCGGTAATCAAATCGGTATTAATATCATAAAAAGATACACTATCGTTGACATATAATCTTTCTCTGTTAATTTTATGACAAACTTTCTAATAAACAAAAAACTCGAAAAGATAGAAATAGATATGAGTATCGGTTGGCTTTCGTTTAAAATATCTGGTTATTATTTTAGGTGCAGTAAATTCATCATAATCAGAAGTCAGTATATTGTTCTGTAATATCAGAATATTAGAGAACTTCGTTTTTTGATAAGCGTCATGACCGGAAAATCCTTTGGTAAAAATATACAAACCATAAAGCTATAAGGCTTTTTCTGCTTCCATTGTGACGGCGGTCTATTGAAAGTATTTTTGACCAGCGAGAATAATAATATTGAATGCAGTAATGCCATCATACCGATTAATAAGTATCGTAATATGCTCACCAATTAATTCTACTATCGATTCGATAATGGTATTTAGTCTCTTGTCTTCATCGGTAAATATATCTTAAAATTTAGTGTGTTAAGTAAACAAGTAATTAGCGAAATATACTATGTATTTAAGACAATAACGGAGAGAATTGATAATATAAGATTGTATTTATGATTCAAAATCTCATGTATAGAAATAATAACCGAACCGAGAAAAGATTACTTGTCTCCTTGATGTTTATATAATCACATGAAATACGCCAAGTAAAAATATAGGAGATGAATAACTGTAATAAATATTCGCAATAAATTAAATATCACTACTAATGTCTTTCAATGAGAAGTTAAAGAATTGCTATTTAGACTTAAAATAGCTTTATTAAAGAATGAAGCAAATACGCGTTTTAGTATTACTATACTGCGCCAGAGTCTTCCTTTTAAATAGAGTTAATGTGAAGTAAAGTCGTTGTTCGTGGACACTGAATTACGGTCAGCTATAAAGCCCTTTGATTTCAGTATTTGACAATACTTATATACGTTTAATATTTTCCAATCATTCGCTGAAAGCAAGGCACTGTAAAACTATACAAGTTTAATGCAAAATGCCTTCAATGCAAGAAGTGCAAAAAGTACACTTTTTACACTTCCACCATTGATGATAAAATATTGCGCTAATCAGCATCTTTCAGTACAAAAACTTATGCTATAATCATCGTGCATTTAATATAAATATCAGTAAGGTTTTTACACTATGAGCAGTACAATATCAAATATTCAGTTTTATCGTGTTGGTTATGCCCGGGTTAGTAGCGTCGGACAAAACCTGGACTCCCAGATTGATGATTTAAAGAAAGCCGGTTGCAGCAAAATATTTATCGACAAAATGACGAGCTCGCGAATGAACAGGCCTGGGTGGGAGCAATTGCTGGAGCATTTACGTTCAGGTGACAGCTTGGTCGTGACTGAACTGAGTCGAATGACACGCTCATTGCTTGATATGCTGCAAACAACCCAACAACTGGAGATGAGGAAAATTAGTTTAATCTCGCTGAGGGAAAATATCGACACTACTACAGCAACGGGGCGTGGGTTTTTATCCATGATGGGGGTCATTCACCAGATGGAACGAGAACTTAAAGCTGAACGTGCAGCTGCCGGGAGAGCTTCAGCCAAAGCCAGAGGTAAAAGCGGCGGTCGTCCACGCACTGATCCTGAAAAATTAGAGCATGCCAGAATTTTATACG